>NZ_NRGW01000002.1 GCF_002332255.1 Halomonas sp. JB37
AGGGCTTGGCCAGCCCCAAATTCCTCATTATTCAAGATTACCCGTATTATCTTGAGTTTTTTTTGGGTGGGTGTTTTGACTCGCAAAACCCGCTTTTCGCGAGGGCAGTCGGAGTGCGTTAGACTGATACCAACACACAGAGGAGCGGCCCATGAGCACCCCCCTAGATCCGATTGTCAGCGAGTTTGAGACGCAGGAGCAGGCCGACAGCTATCAACGTTGGTTTCGTGAGCGAGTTCAAGCCAGCCTTGCCGATCCGCGTCCCGGCATTCCCCATGATGAAGTCATGGCGGAAATGGACGCGTTGATTAATGACATTGAGGTCCAGCACAGGAAACGTGCCTGATGCTGCCAGTGATTTGGCGGCAAACCGCCCGTGAAGACCTCGCTAAACTCCTACGCCATATTGCACTGGAAGATCCACAAGCCGCTCGGCGACTCAAAGCCCGTCTAGAGTCTGTTGTTCTACCGCTCTCTGAACACCCCTACCTGTACCGTGTGGGCGATGTCCCGGGCACGCGTGAGATTGTCGCGCATCCCAACTATATCGTGGTGTACCGCGTTGCTGTTGCTCGTATCGACATCGTCAATGTCCTTCACGCCCGTCAGGAATACCCCTAGATCGACCGTAGGTCGATGCAGCGAGCAACGCGAGCGGTAACCGGCAATGCACATCACCTGATGCGCTACGGCTTCTGACGCCCTCCACAGCCCTTCTGTGTCTAGACACCCTTTTGATCAACAAGGGGAACTAGTGTCCTGCACGTAACTATTGCGCGTATGCGCCCACCTGCGGCGCAGGTGCGTAGCACCTCGAAAGCCGCCTTAGTGCGTCCTTGGGCGCAGCATCATTAGGCTGGCCGTAGGCCAGGGCGAGCGAAGCGAGGGTAGGTGAGCGCACATGCGCTCTTTTCTGTACCTTTTCCCTTTTCCCTTTTAAGCGTTATAACATCTTGATTATAAATGGTTATTTGGCTTAAAAGGGGACGGATAGGCGGTTAAAAGGGGACGGATAGGCGGTTAAAAGGGGACGGATAGGCGGTTGAAAGGGGGACGGATAGGCGGTATAAAGGGACATAATATAATAACGTCCCTTTAAAGGAGGCTCGCCCTTGAGTTTGCCACTGGTCTACAAATCCAATGCCCTTATCGAGGCATCCTACCGCCTGACAGTCTACGAGCAGCGCATACTGCTTGGCTGCATCGCCCAGGTACGGCGGGATGCACCACTAACCGACCAAGAACTCTACACAGTCACTGCCCAGCAGGTGGCCGACATGGCCGGGGTAGGACTCAAGACAGCCTACAGGCACCTGAAGGAAGCTTCAGAACGGCTATTTGATCGCCGCGTGACACTGCACGAAGCCCCAAACGGCGGGGGCGGAGCGAAGGTACGCCTTACCCGCTGGGTGCAGGAAGTGGTTTATCAAGAGGATCAAGGCACTGTAGCACTGCGGTTCAGTCAGCCGATGGTGCCCTATCTGTCGCAGCTCACCGAGCAGTTCACCCGCTACGCGCTGACCGATGTGGCCCGCATGGATAGCGCCCACGCCATACGGCTCTATGAGCTACTGTGCCAGTGGCGCGACGCCGGACAGCGAGAGGTCGAAATTGGCTGGTTGCGCGAAGCCTTCCAGCTGGGCGACAAGTACCCGGCCATTAAGGACTTCAAAAAACGTGTCCTTGAACCTGCCATTAACCAGGTCAACGAGCTCTCGCCGATGTGGGTGAAGTGGTCACAGCGCAAAACCGGGCGTCGGGTGTCACACCTGCTGTTCACCTTCGGCGAAAAGCCCTCAGAAAAGCCCGCGAAGGCACGAAAGGCCAAAGCCAATGGAAACGCCAAAGGGAAGAATGGAAGCGCCACAGGAGCTATTTACGGCATTCCTAGGGCCATCATAGAAGCCAATGCACGGGCAGGAGAGAGCTACGAAGACGCCGCCTTACGGCTGCTCAATGAAGCCAAAAAGGGATAGGGGTCACATCCCTAAGCCATGATCCCGGCTCCGCACTAAGGCGCGCTGCTGGAGTAGGTCGGCCACGCCCTTAGCCTTGGCCGGATCGTCCTTCATTTCAGCCAGCACGCGCTGTTGTGCCGCTTCGGGCATGACGTTGTATTTGTCGACCTGCTCTCGCAGCTGTTGTGGGGTGTCCTTCCAATTGGCGCTGCTGTCTCTGTATCCAGCCATGCCAAGCGAGCGCTTTCGGCATAGCGCCGTAAACTCTTTGACGGTGGGTTCGGCCTGCTTGTGACGCTCCTCACGCTGTCGAGCCAGTTCGGCCTGCTGCTGGGCCTTGCGCTGTTGTTGGGCCTGCTGGGCAAGCCGATTTTGATAGTCCTGTGCAGTCTGTATCACCGCATCCGTAAGGCGGTCAGCTGCTCGGTCAGCGCCTCGAAGCGCGTAGTCAGTTTGTCGACCGCTGCCGCGTTCCTCTGGTCGCTCTGGTGCAGGGCGCGACGTAGCTCCTCGCTGTCGCTCTGCTGCTCGGCCAGCACCTTTTGCAAGCTCTGTAGCTGTCTTGATAAGTCGTTCACTAGCCGCTCTGAATCGAGCTGCTGCTGCTCTAACTGTCGCAATAACAGCGTTTCCAGTTCCGTCATGTGTTATTCCTCCGTTAGCCGTATCACGGGCTGTTTCTCGGCTCCCTCGCCCACGGTGCCGACCCACGCCTGCTGTGCGTCGATCCCCACTAAGTAGGTCTGGCCATTGATTGTCCGAATCTCCACGCCCTGGGGCAGCCTCGGCTGGTTCTCGGCCCGTTGGATCTCGGTGTTCAAGGTCTGCAAGCGCTGGATGCGCTTGTTGATCTGCCAGTCGGTTAGCAAGATGCCACTCCCCACCAGGGCGCTGACGGTCAGCATCACGGCTACCGTGATCGCTGCCGGGCGCGTCCAGCTCCGCAGGCCACCGACCTGACTCAACCGCTCGGCCTGTGCTGCTGCCGTGGCTAGACGCTTCTCGATCTGTTCGATCTGCTCCCGCTGCCCAGCCGTGACTGAGTTCAGTTGCTTGCTCAAGCTGTGGGTCAGGTCGTTGATAGCGCTCTCGGTGGTATGCCTCGCGGCGGCCAGTTGCTGCTTCAAGGCGTTTTCGTGCTCGCTCAGCTGCGTCTGGGTCACGCTGTCCATCTCGGCCAGCTGCTGCGCTCTGCGTTCGGCGAGCTTCTCGCTCAAGGGTTTGGTCGATTGTCCAGTCGTCACGGTATAGCTCTCCTCGCAGCCGGATTGGCTTGTCTTCGTCATGAGGCCGCACGCTCACATAGTCCTTGCTGGCTCGCGTGATCTCGCCAATGTCAGCCAGCTCCTGCCTTACCTCTTTGGCGTTCGTCACCAGCCCATCGGCGGCGAGTGCTTCGATATGGGCGGTGATCTCAGCGCGGGTCTTGGGGTACCTGTCTGGGTGGCTCCGGTGGGGTTCATGGCCGGGCTGTACGTGCCGGAAGCGCTCAGGGTCGTCTGGGCGCGCCCAGCCCTGTGAGTGGTTCCAGTAGTCGCGCAGCGGGTCGAAGGTCTTTTCGTGGCCCGGTGGGGCGATGTTCAGCGCCTTGCCCGTGGACAGCTCAACACGTGCGGTCAACGTGTGAATATGGGCCGTTCCGTCTTGCTCTCTGTGCAGAACCGCGCATGTCGCGTACTGGTCGGGATCGAGGCCGGCAAACGCGGTACGCTCAAAATCCTGCACGACCTGGTTAATTTGCTCGGGGGTCGGGTTGTCCTCTGGCGACCAGGCGATAACGCCAGACGTATAGCGCCACTGATGCGCGCTGGCGTCGGCCACCTCCGCCACTAGGTGCGGGTCGCCACTCAATACCGTCACCTCGGCGCGTTCCTCACCGTTGTGGTCACGCTCACCTAGCAGGTAGTTGACGGCACCGCGAGCGCTGCCCTGACCATGCGCGAGAAACTTGATATGCACGGCTAAACCTCCTCACCTTGGTCAGCAGGATCGTAGCGGGGCAGCTCGGCCAGTCGGTGCAGCTCTCGCTGCATCGCGGCCAGTTCGGCCAGCAAGCGAGTATGGTCAGCAGGCGACAGACCGACGCTGTTCAGCACGCGAGCCATCTGGTTAATGTTGCTGCCAATGGCGGCTAGCTGCCGCAAAAGCGCGGGGTCAGCGGTCAGTGTTCGCAACCGTCGAGGCTGTCGGCGTAGTCCCGTTTGCACGGCCTCGGCACCGTCAACACGTTGCCGTAGCCAGTCGCTCAGCGACTTATCCGCGGCCTTGGCGGCCTGCCGCCAATGGGCGGCGGTGTCGTCGGGCAGCCGCAGCGTTACACGCTGGGAAAGCTGGCGGCGGCTAGGTTGGTCAGGCATGGCCATGCCTCCGGGGTTGGGGTGTTGGGGATTGAAGGGGCAGCGCCCCTCACCAGCCCCTGTCGACAAAGAGCGTCAGCGATTTTGTCAGACAGGGTAGGCTGGCTTAAAAGCTAATTCAGGCTCAATAATAGCATCTTGCTCGGTTGCAATGTGTTAAGCCTGACCGCGACGCTTTCTTACCCGCGCCTGTAACCGCTTCCAATCCTCTGCCGACACGTACTGTTCTGCCCAGCACAGCAGCAGCTCCGCAAGCCGCCAACCTGGGATATCGTCAGGATAGGCCGTGGCATCATGTGCAATACCTAACAAATCGAGCTGTGCGGCTCGCTGAGTGCCCTTATCGCCAAATGAGTAGTCCAGCAGCACCGCTAACCAAAGCGGTGCCTCAGCGGCCTGTAGAGCCCTCGGGCGGGGCACTAAAATTCATCCAGGTTGATCAGCTCAAACACCTTCCGTTTGGCATGGGTCAGGTCATTGTGGGCCAGTACGTGCCAATCATACATCTCCGCGCCTGGCCCCATTTCCTGGCCCACGGCGCAACGATCGCGCTCATAGCGGTACCGCGTCCCAGCGGGGGACTGCCATTCGGTGACGTTATCGCCGTTAAACACGGGTTTGAGGTCGCTGATTTTGCGCAGGGCCATAGCCAAGTATCCACGTCAGTTCTGATACTCCCATTTTAGCCTATAAGCGTGAAAAATTCACTCTTACAGCCCGAAGTTCAAGATTATTCGCCTTATCTTGAGTTTTAAAACGTAGGAATTAAAGGGGCTAATTCTCAATATTTGTATGCACTATGCTGTATGTCGTTTGTCATGACTAAGGCCACCCTATGCACCTCAAATATATTTTTACCTGCCTAGCAGTGGGCAGCATTGCTGCCAATATTGGCGCTTGTGCCAGTACAAACGCCAACTCAGAATCCCGCCTGTACTTCAAATCCCAGGCAAATGAATTTGAAATAGCCCCACGTTGTTTACGCAGTGTGTCGATGAATGAGGACGAGGATGGGCGGGACTTCATCACTGTGGATTTTATTCAATCAGCAGAATGCTATGACAAGCTAGATAACTGGATACGAGGGAATATCGGGGAGGATGTGAAATTGATTTTCGATGGAGAAACTGTATCTGGACCGAGTCGAGTTGTAGGACCCTTAGCGGCTGATAACGTTTGGATAGGGTCTGAAAATAGTGATCTATTATCAGACGTTTATAAGCATCTATCGCCATCGGGCTAGTTTAATTCAGACCTTAACCGTACATGCTCAACGCTGGCTTTCAGCTCCAACTTACTTAACTAAACGCTTCGCATCGATCGCCTTATTGACTTGATATGCATAGCCACCAGCCACCGATATAGAGACTACCAGCACGCCAAAGATGATGGGGAGAATGGCAGGGCTGTCGCTTAGAAATACGGAGATCGAGTTCATGCCTACACCTCTCAGAGTGGTACGGGTTATCAGTTAATTGTAACGATGGTCGGTTCTAATGCGAGTCACTTTTCGCGTTAGAACCGACCATCAACCCTTCGCATGCACTGACACTAACGCGCTGCGCTTGTTCGCCGCCCAGCCGCCACCGAATTAAAAATTCGGCGCCACTGGGACGGCAGGGAAAGCGTGAAAACATCGGTATATATTGAGGCCAACCGGGAGGCGCAAGCCTGCCTTTCCGCTGCGCTCCAAGGCAGGCTTGCGCCTCCCAACTTTTCGCACGTGCGAAAAGTCAGGATACGTTCGCCTTGCTAGCCACTATCGGCACGCCCCGCTGGGCGCTGACCCCTCTCACGCGCTGGCTAGACACATCATAAACTTGCTGCACTGACTGACTGTTACCCCTTTCAGGGCCGTCTCCACGGCGTTTTTACTGCGGTGCCGGTCTAAACCCCTTTCCCGCTTGCCAGTGCCCACAGATCGCGACTCTGTGGCATGTGATGCGCGATGCACGCTGAACCGTATGTGAGATTCCCCGTCTCGGCTCAACTACTGCGCCCAAACTGGTCGACAACAACTCGAATCCAGACCAGCGGACACGCGAAAACGCGCTATAGCAGTAGCTATCGCGATTAGGAGGACAAGGGCTTTGATAGTGTTCTGGTGGCTCCAGGGCTTGCAGGAGCGGCGGCTTAGCGCCATAATTCAAGAACAGCTTTGGTTAGACGAGCCTTGTTCCTCTCTAACCGCCGGTTGAAAAGTGTTGGTAGCACTCTTCAACCCGACACCCCGCCTCGGCGGGGTTTCGTCGTTTATAGCCTTTCAAAAGCTGTGCGTCAATCTTCGTCTGCTTGCAAATCATTGACCCAAAAGCTCTTAACCTCTGCGTTTCTAAGCGAAACGCGGTGTGCTTTCCGCACACAGTGACGCTCTGCGCGTCACTGTCGGCTAACGCCGACTAGCCGACCTTTACGGCCGGCGATGCACCTGGCGGTGCATCGTCGCTCTCTGCGAGCGACGCGCCGCCGATGGCGTCGGAGTCGCCTGCCGGCGACCGGTCAGACGCATACGCGCCTGCCCGCTGGGTTACGCGCCTGACGTCGCGCCAACCCAGCGAGCCGCGCTGCTTCATTGCTCATAGCGCACACCGTGGCACGCACATGGTTCAGGTTGTGGCAGTTATGCGCCTTTGCTAACGTAGCTAGTGCAATACCGCCCTGCTGTCGGTCATCAGCAGTCCCTTGAGGTCGCCTGTCACCTCTCCCAGACAGGCCGGTTTGTCCCCGAATAGGACGCCCTTGGCGGCCTCCGCCCTGGCATCACGCCTAAAACGAGGATCCCTTGGCCTGTCATCTCGGCCCGGCATCGCGCCCAATAGAGAGACGCCCGAACCCGCCACGCATCCCGCAAGCGGGGCACCGCACACGCGGTCGGATGCCACCTCAAACCATCGGATTGTTTACGCCGATTCGGGTGCCACAGGTCACACCCACCAAAACAGACCGAGTCACTCACCGGAGCGGCGAGCGTGATGTTTTCACGCCTGGTTCTTACAGCCGAGGTGGCTCTGTATGTCGTTCGATCCCCACGCCGAGCTGGCCCAGCTGCGCCACGCTCAGGCCATCCGTCGCCGTCGCCCGTATTGGCGGGGCCGTTCCCAGCTTGATCCTCATACCGCCGAACTGTTGGCCTTGCATGATGCCGGGGCTACACCTGCCGACCTGCAGCGCTGGTTAGCCACGCCCCCGCGTCGTCTGCGCGTCGCGCACAGCACGGTGGCACGCTGGCTGCGCCGCACGCTCACGCAACGCCAGACCGACCAGGGGACGCGATAATGGCCCGGGTCTGGTTCGCCAAGGGGGCCACCCAGGCACGCAAAATCATGCAGGGGTTACAGGGTCGCGGCAACGCGGTGGAGAGCGTGCGCACCGCCCGTCACTACGAGCAATCCCTGGCCCGCGTCGCCGACTGGCAGAAAGCCGAACACAAGGCGGGCCGCGAGGGTGGCGACCTGCGAACGCTCACGGTGGAGCAGGCCGAACGGTTCCTCGCAGAACGTAGCGAATCCGTGCGGCAAAGCCAGCTGAACATGGATCGGCAGGCGATCGAGTGCATGATGCGCCACTCAACCGGCCACCTCGCCGCTGACGAACGGCTGTCGATCGTTCGCAGCGAACTCGACGACGCACTGGGCAGCCGCGCGTACACGACCGACCAGGTGAGCGCCGTGGCCGAGCGGCAACAGGAACCGAACGCCCTGGCCACCCACATCGCCCACGCGGCCGGCCTGCGCGCGCACGAGCTGTACACGCTACGCCCAGCCCACGAGCGGCCCGCCGACGACCGCCCGGCGCGTGACGACAAGTTCAGCGTCCGCGACGGCGAGCGTTACACCGTCATCGGCAAGGGCGGGCTATGCAGGGAAGTGCTTCTACCTCGCGGGCTGGCTGACCGACTGGAAAACACGCGGCTGGCCGAACCGGAGCGGATCAACGACCGCGGCGTGTTCTACGAACGCGCCTATGCTATTCCCGGCGGCAACCGATGGTCGGCGTCGTTCACTCGGGCGAGTCAACGGGGGCTCGGCTGGTCGAACGGCGCTCATGGCGTGCGGCACAGCTATGCTCAGGAGCGTATGGGCGAGTTACAGCGCAGCGGCCTCGCGTACCGCGACGCGCTGGAAACCGTCTCCCAGGAGATGGGACATTTCCGGCCCGCCATCACCGAGGTCTATCTGCGATAGACTGGCCATAACACCCGAATGCGGAGGTGAACATGAGCACTGAATGGCTACTCGGCGGCATGTTTCTCGTATGCGCTGGCCTTCTGGTCTTTGCCGGCACCGTCAGCTATCGCGAACATCGCCGCCGATCGCGGCGATAGTTGACGGATCCTTCTCTCACTCTCTCCCCAATCCTCGCGTGCCACGGCTGTTCAATTTGAGTACCCTGATGCCGCTTTGATTAGTAAATTAAAAAAATCTCAAGGATTGAACACCAAAAGAGGATCACCATGCCGTACCACGTCACTCGCTCTGTGGCCCTGTCCGCTTCACTGTTGGCTATCCTGGCGGGCTGCTCAAGCCAGGATGACGCCAGCGTCAGCAACTTCCAGAACGTCCTCCAAACCTACTACGACAACAAGGCCGAGCCGGTCACGTGCATCGCCGGCACGATCGACGAGTTTCCCTATACCGCCAACAAGTCCGGCATCTCCTGGGGACTCGGCAACAAGGAAGAGCAACTGGAAGCCCTGACAGCGGCTGGCCTGGTCAAACAGTCCGATGCCGATACCTACCAGCTTACCGAAACGGGGCAGTCCGCTTTCCAACCGGACGACGGATTCTGCTTTGGCAAGATGACCGTGGCCGAGGTCACCAACTTCACCGAACCCAGCGAACGCGGCGGCTTCACGATTTCCCAGGTCAATTACACGGTCGAGGTCGAAGGGCGTCCCGACTGGTCGCGAAACGAAACCCTGGTCGACACCTTCGGCCTGTCAGAATCCGGGCTCAGAGCAACAGGGCTCATGTCGCGCGACGACACCCCCGAACAAAAGAAAATGATCCTGGTGAAAACCAATAACGGCTGGGTCACCGAACGGGAAATGTAAGGCGTCACACAACGGGATTGCGGCGTCGAGTCCTGTCGCCGCGCCCGGCGAGCAAGCCTTCCACGGAGATGTCTTCGTCAAGGGCACCCCAGTGGATGCCACGCGCGCTGAGCTCGTAGTCAGCGAGCTGCTCCGCTGTCGCGTTGAGCAGGCGGGGGAACCAGGCCAGTGGAACCGACAACGTTCGGCCATCCTCCAGCGTCACGCAAAACGCGTCAGCCGTGAAGCCCACCTCGACGGCGCGCGGCTCGGATTCCAGTGTCAACGTGAGCATCACGCCTCCCGAAATCGTGCCTGGTGCCCTTCGATCACAACAGCTCACGACCAACAGGGCCGGTATCCAGCCAGCCGTGCTCATCGGCAGGCATTTCCGCCGTGGTATCGCACCTGGCTAGCAACTCTTCAAGGGAATATTTTGGCTTGATCGGTTTCACGACCAAGCGTCCATGATCGATTTCGAGCTCGACGTGGGAACCGGCGTGCAGATGCAGCTGATCGAGGAACGCACGCGGCACGGCCATCATGATAGAGCCGCCGACGCGGCGAAGCCTTGTAGTGCTCATACCAGCCTGCCTTGCCCTAACCAAAAAACTAAGACCGATGCCGTTGAACCCGCGAGACGGCATTACCGATATGTTCTTTGAGCGCGTTAGCGGCACGATCTGAACGGCGTAATTTTCGCCAAGCTCTCCATACAAGCACAGCAATAGCGGCAGCTATAGCCCAGTCCCACCGAACCATGCGCCATGGATAGGCGAAATAATCACTCGATGGCAAAGTGAGGAACACGACTAACGCCCCCACAACCAACGCGAGTACAAGCGAAACACCGGTCATACGCTCCAAGCGAAGCCGTTGCTGTAAAGTTTTTGCCGGGATGATCTCGTGTGCCTGTCCAGTCGAGTGATTGACGAGTGAACATAACCACCCGCGCTGACTGTCAGGATGGCTAGCACAGATCACAGTGACTCGCTGCCCCGCACGCAGTGGCACGTTAACATCCTCGAGCTGGATAGAGCGCTCACTACCATCATCTTCGCGGATCCAGAAATCATGATGCGTCGTTTGGTTTACACGCACAGAGGGCGCACGACCATAACCCGCGCTACCATGGGCTTCTACATGAGTCCTGCTGTAGCGGTCGGAATCCAGCACTTCGCCCTGGAGCTGCCAGAATGATATCTGTGTTCCACGGTAATTAAGGTCATTCATAACAAAACACGCGCTTTTTTTATCGGTAAACGTCTTTCCTGTGACCAATTCGTACAATCAGCACACGCACACGCTCGTCTTCGACCTGCGCAACCAGCCGGTAGTCGCCAACACGGTATCTCCATAGAGTCCCCAGCTGGCCCTGGAGTGGTTTCCCCAACTGCCGTGGGTCGGCAAGTGGTTCCACCCGTTCACGGAGGTAGTCGCGGATACGCTTGGCCTCGGCATGGCCCAGCTTTTTCAGCTGCTTTCGTGCAGTGTCCGTCAGTTCAATTTGCCAACCCAAGATCACGCTCCACGTCGTCTAGGGAATGCGTGGTTTCCTCACCACGGCGCAGGCGTTCCAAGGTCTGTTCGGCCAAGTAGATGTCCTCGAGATCTTCCAGGTGTTCGAGGATGGCCTCACGGGCGTAATAGGTCTTGGTGCGACCGGTGGCCTTAGCCAAGGCCTCCAGGCGCGCTTCGATGTCACTGGGTAGGCGAATCGCTAGCATAATAGCGTCTCCTAAAATTTTTGATATACACGTATATCATATGCCTCGACCAAGGGCTTGGCCAGCCCCAAATTCCTCATTATTCAAGATTACCCGTATTATCTTGA